>NZ_JBEYJU010000007.1:0-41599 GCF_040703965.1 Streptomyces sp. NPDC006655
GGTCCCGGTCCAGGCGGTCCCGGTCCAGGCGGTCCCGGTCCAGGCGGTCCCGGTCCAGGCGGTCCCGGCCCGAGCGGTCGCGGCCCGAGCCGTCCAGCCCGAGCCGTCCGGAGGGGGCATCGCCCGCGGGAAGGCGGGCACTCGGCTGCCGGCATCACCTGCCGCGGTCGGGCACGGGTGCCGACACGTCCACAGGCACAGGCAGGCACAGGGAGGTTCCGTCATCGTGGCGGACAGCACGGGTCCTTCGAACGACGTTCGGCTTTCGTGGGTGGAGCGGCTCGCCTGGTTGCGGATCGAGGCGGACCTGCGACGCGACCGTCTTTTCGCGCGGCGGATGCGGCGCGGGGGCGGCGGGCCGCCGGCCCGGTTCTGGCTGCGGACCGCCGTCGCCCTGCTGACGGTGGCCTCGGTGGTCCTGGCGGTCGTGGGCATCCGCACCTCGGACCCGGTGGTGCTGTGGTGCTTCGCGGCGGTGTGGCCGCTGACCCTGCTCCAGGGGGCACGGCTGCTGTGCCGCGCGAGCCGCGACAGCGGGCGTCGGGACCGGCCATGGGTCTGAGAACGGGCCGGTCATGCGCCTGAGAACGAGCGACCCGCACGCCCCGGGATTCACCCGCCTGCGCTGCGGCCGGGGCTTTCGCCACCTCGACAGCGAGGGGAGGACGATCACCGACCCGGCGCGGCGGGAGCGGATCAGGGACCTGGTGATCCCCCCGGCCTGGACGGACGTCTGGATCAGTCCCGCCCCCAACGGGCACATCCAGGCGACCGGCACGGATGCCGCCGGCCGTCGGCAGTACCTCTACCACCGGCGGTTCCGCGAGCAGCAGGAGGGGCCAAGCACGACCACGTCCTGGCCGTCGCCGGGACCCTGCCGAGACTGCGTGAGCACGTGACCCGGGACCTCGCCCGGCGCGGGCTCTGCCACGCCCCGGCCCTCGGCTCGCCGGGGGCCGGCGCGGTGCCGGGCAGTCCGGCCACCCAGGGGGCCGTCGAACAGGCGGTGCTGCGGCTGCTGGCCGGGTGACCACGGTGGCCGATGTTTGGCCGTGGGGCGGGGGGCAACCCGCTGGACAGGCAACGCACAGAGAGAAGATGAGACGCCGTGACCAGGCGAACCGACGAGAAGCAGTCCCTCCGAGTGGCGCAGACCGGCTGGGCCAAGGCGCGTCGTCTCCCGCGCAGGGGGGTGCGTACCTGCGTCGCGGCGGTGGCCGACGAGAGCGCCTCACCGGCCGCGCGCACCAGCGCCGAGTGGAACATCGTCCGGGGCGACGACTGAGTCCGCTTCTGCGCGTGTCCCGCGGACCCGCGAGACGGCGGCGGTCAGCTCCCGCCGGACCCGGTCCGGCAGCGACGCCCCCTCCGCGGTCGTCACCACGGCCCTCGCGAGCCGGTGCAGTTTGATGTTGGTGTGCTGTGACGCCGTGACCAGCACCTCCCACGCCTCTTCGGCGTTCAGCCCGAAGCCGGCCATGAGGATGCCGCGGGCCAGGTCGATGTCGGGACGCGTCCGCAGGGCCCGTCTGAGCTGGACGACCTCGGTCTGGAGCAGTCCGTCGAACTCGACGCAGACCGGGCCGCAGGCGGCGCCCGGGTCCGCGAAGAGGGAATAGGTGTCGGTGTACGTCAGCAACCGTTCGGCGGCCGGGCTGGCGGCGGTGAGGGTGACCGTCTTGTCCATCGCGGCGGCCTGGCCACGCACGGCCAGCAACACGTTGAGCGCGGAGCAGTCGGCGAACGTCAGTCCGGAGAGGTCCAGGTCCACCCCGTCACCGGCGCGGCCCAGGGCGTCGTGCAGGGCGTGCCGGAGGTCTCCGCTGTCGTCGAGGCGGTACTCACCGCGGACGGCGACGGACACCCGCTTCCCGGTCGGCCCGACCTGCACCGAGAGCTGCTCGTTGGACGGTTCCGACATGATCGCCTCCTCCGTGGTCCCTCTCCTCAGGGTTGTACGGCCCCTGCGATACGTCAATACATACGTGAAACGTGGTTCATGTTTTTGCCTTCGCGAAAACCACGGCGTACGATGTGCTCATGGTGGGATCCGGAGGAGTTCCCGAGCCGCACACCGGCTGGACGTTCGTCACGAACCACGCGCGCGTCCTGGCCAGCATCGCGGACGACCGCAACGCGCGGATCCGGGACATCGCGGCCCGCTGCCGGCTCACGGAACGCGCCGTCCAGAAGATCATCGCGGATCTGGAGGAGGAGGGTTACCTCTCCCACACCCGCATCGGTCGCGCCAACCAGTACAGGATCGACCCGAGCAAGGTGCTGCGCCACCCGGCGGAGGCCGGCCTGACCGTGGCCTCCCTGCTGGCGATGCTGGTCGAGGTGGAGACGGAGCGCCACGGCGGCGGCCCGGACCCGGCCGTCAGCCCCGGGGCGGACTGAGCGCGGGATCGTCGGGGCGCGTCCGTGCCGCCCGGGTCAGTCGCGGAGCGTGGTCGCGGGGCTGGTGCCGTAGGCCGCTCGGTAGCGGGCCGCGAAGCGGCCGGGGTGGGCGAATCCCCAGCGGGCGGCGATGCCGGCGACGGTGGCGCCGTCGCGCGGGTGCGCGGCGAGCAGGTCCCGGTGGGCGTGGGCGAGCCGGGCCCTTTGCAGGTAGGCCAGCGGTGTCGTGTCGAGGTGACGGCGGAAGGCGTACTGCAGGGCGCGGACCGTGACGTGCACGGCGTCCGCGACCGCGGCCACCGTGAGGGGCTGGTCGGCGTGGTCGTCGATGTAGGCGACGGCGCGCCTGAGGGTGGCGGAGTGCGCATCGGTGCGGTCCTGGGCGGTGGGGTCGGTGCGCGCGGTGTTGGGGAAGGCCGCCAGGACGCTCGCGGCCAGCAGCTGGCCGGCCGCCGAGACCATCACCGGATGCGCCTCGGCGTCCGGGGCGGCCAGCACGTGGTCCCGCAGGTGGAAGATGGTGCTTTTCAGCCGGTCGGCCGCCGCCTGGCTGACGGGCCGGTGGCCGGTCAGCCGCACGGACTCGCGCAGCGGACCGCGCTCGGTGGCCGCGACCTGGTCGAGGAGACCGGGATCGATCATCGTGATGTTGTACCGGGCGCTGCCGATACGCCCCGAGTACGGCTCGTCGTGGGGCGCGAACAGGACGGCGTCACCGGGTCCGAAGGCGTCCTGGACGCCGCGGAAGGCGTGGTCCTGGACGGTGCCCTCATGGACGACGCACAGGCAGATCCTGCCCAGCGGGCTGACGGAGTACGACATCTCGAAGTTCAGGTCGAGTTCGTCGACGCTGATCGACGGGGCGCTGTCGCGACGTACCCGGGCCCGGCTCGCGGTGGGGGTCGCGCTGCCGATGCGCATGTCCGCATAGGCACGGCAGAGGAAGTCCTCCGTCACAGCGAGGTCGTCGCTTTCGAACAAGAGCGAGTCCATGACGCCGATTCTGGCAGCAGGCACGCCACCGACGGGAGGGCGGGCGGGTTCGCGCGGCCGTCCACGGAACGCCGCCTTTCGTTTTCTGGACACCTCCCGGACGACTCTTCGCACACAGGACCTTCACGGGCGCCCGCAGCGGGCAGCAGTCATATGGACCGGATCGTCCGCCCGACCAGAAGGCCCGCCCTCGATGCCAGAACCCCCCACCAGCGCCGACCGGATCGCGGCCCTCGAAGAGGAGGTCGCCCAGCTCCGGCGCGCCGTGACCGCGCACGCCGTCGTCGACCAGGCGATGGGCGTCGTCGTCGCGTACGCCCGGGTGGGTCCCGACACGGCCTGGGAGATCCTGCGGGATGTCTCGCAGCACACCAACACCAAGCTGCGCGAGATCGCGGAGCACGTCGTCCAGTGGCCGCGCTGCGGATGGCTCCCGCAGGAGGTGCGCGGCGCCCTGGACACGGCCGTGCTCCGCAGAGCCGCACAGGCCGGCCGCCCGCTCCGCCGCCCCGAACGCCCCGGACGGGCGTCCCGGTGACGGGGCCGCGGCCCGGTGCGGGTCTTACGGAGTGGTGACCTGAGGGCGTGGGCGCGTGGTCCGGGGGTTGGGGAGACCTAGCGTGGCCGTATGCGTGTACTGGTCACCGGCGGTGCCGGGTTCATCGGGTCCCATGTGGTCGAGGCGCTTCAGGCGCGTGGGCACGAGGCGGTCGTGTACGACGTGCGGCACGGTCCCGGCGCCGACGTCCGCGACCCGGCGGCGGTCGCAAGGGCGCTGGCGGGCGTGGACGCGGTCTGCCACCAGGCCGCCATGGTCGGGCTCGGGGCCGGCTTCGGGGACGCGGCGGAGTACGTGTCCCACAACGACCTCGGTACGGCGGTGCTGCTCGCCGCGATGGCCGACACGGACGTACGGCACCTGGTGCTGGCCGGGTCGATGGTCGTGTACGGGGAGGGCCGGTACGAATGCCGGCGGCACGGCGTCGTACGGCCCGGCCCGCGTGCCGTCGCCGATCTGGACGCCGGCCGGTTCGAGCCGGTCTGCCCGGTGTGCGGCGCCGACCTGGCCCCCGGTCTGGTCGGCGAGGACGCCCCGGCCGACCCGCGCAACGTGTACGCCACCACCAAACTGACCCAGGAGCACCTGGCCGCCGCCTGGGCCCGCGCGACGGGCGGCTCGGCGGTGTCGCTGCGCTACCACAACGTGTACGGCCCCCGGATGCCCCGGGACACCCCCTACGCGGGCGTCGCCTCCTTCTTCCGCTCGGCGCTCGCCCGCGGCGAGGCCCCCCGGGTGTACGAGGACGGAGCGCAGCGCCGGGACTTCGTGCACGTCCGGGACGTGGCCGCCGCCAACGCGACGGCCCTCGAGGCGCGGTCGGCGACGGGCGCGCTGACCGTGTACAACACCGGCAGCGGGGAGCCGCACACCGTCGGGGAGATGGCCCGTGCGCTGGCCGAGGCCCACGGCGGCCCGATGCCGGTGGTCACCGGCGAGTACCGGCTCGGCGACGTACGGCACATCACGGCCGACTCGGCGCGACTGCGGGCCGAGCTGGGCTGGAAGCCGGAGGTCGGGTTCGCGGACGGGGTGGCGGAGTTCGCGCGAGCCGGGATGCGGGACGCATAGCGCCCTGGGTCCCGGGACGGACCGGTGGTGCTGCCCGCGATCAGGAAGCGGTGGTGGGCAGCACCACCTCGAAGCGGCAGCCGCCGGGGATGTTGTGCACGGTGGCCGTCCCCTGGTGGGCCTCCACGATTCCCCGGACGATGGCGAGACCGAGGCCCGCGCCCGCCGGGGGCGTCCGCGCGTGGCTGCCGCGCCAGCCGGTGTCGAAGACCCGGGGCAGGTCGTCCTCGGGGATGCCGCCGCAGCCGTCGGTGACCGACAGGACGACACCGTCGGGACCGCGTTCGGCGGCGACCGCGACCGTGCCGTCCGGGGGTGTCCGGCGGATCGCGTTCACCAGGAGGTTGCCCAGCACCCGGCTCATCTCCTTGCCGTCCACCTCGACCGGCACCGGTTCCACCCGGTCGCCGACCAGCCGTACGCCGTGCTCACGGGCGAGCGGGTCGGCGCCCGCGAGGGCGTCGCCGACGAGGTCGTACAGCGACATCCGGCTCGGGCTCAGCGACAGCGTGCCGGCGTGGATGCGGGAGAGTTCGAAGAGGTCGCCGACCATGTCGTTGAGGCGTTCGACCTCGGCGCGGATCTGCTTGAGATAGCGGTCCGGGTCGGCGGCGACACCGTCCTCCAGCGCCTCGGACATGGCGCGCAGTCCGGCGAGCGGGGTGCGCAGGTCGTGCGAGATCCAGGCGACCAGCTCCCGGCGCGAGGTCTCCAACGCGCGTTCGCGCTCCCGGGACTCGGCGAGCTTCGCGCTGGTGGCCGCCAGTTCGCGGCTCACCGCGGCGAGTTCCGCGGTGGCCGGGACCTCGGGTGCGGCGAAGTCGCCGTGTTCGCCGAACGACCGGGCCGCGAGGGCGAGTTCACGGCTGCGTGCGACGACCCAGCGGCCCAGCACGAGTGCCGTCGCGAGCGACACGGCGGCCGCCATCGCGACGACCGTGGTCACCACCGACAGGTCGTGCGAGGAGAGGAACATCGCCCAGGCGACGGCCAGGGTCCCGGCGAGCATCGCGACCACGCCGACGGCGGCGACCACCGTGAGGGACGCGGTGAGCGAGCGGCGGCGCAGCAGGCGCAACGCCGCCGCGCCGAGCAGCCCGGTGGCGGCGGCGCCCGCGAAGGCGTACAGGGCGATGAGGAGGGTGTCGCGCATCTCAGGCCCCTTCCCGCGTTCCGCCCGGTTCGAAGCGGTAGCCGACGCCCCACACCGTCCGGATCAGGCGCGGCCGGGCCGGATCGTCCTCCACCTTGGCGCGCAGCCGCCGGACATGGACGGTGACCGTGGACAGGTCGCCGAAGTCCCAGCCCCACACCGCCTGCATCAGGTCCTCCCTGCCGTACGCCCGTCCCGGGTGCCGCAGGAAGAACGCGAGGAGGTCGAACTCGCGCAGGGTGAGGGCGAGTTCGGTGCCGTTCTTGGTGGCGCGGCGGGCGCCGGTGTCGAGGGTGAGCCCGGCGGCGGTCAGGGGGTGCGCGGCGGACGCGGGATGGCTGCGGCGCAGCACGGACTCCACCCGCAGCACCAGTTCGCGGGGGCTGAAGGGCTTGGTGACGTAGTCGTCGGCGCCGACCTCCAGGCCCATGATGCGGTCGTCCTCGTCGCCGCGCGCGGTGAGCATGATGACCGGGACGGGGGCCCGGTCGCGCAGCCGCCGGCAGACCTCCAGGCCGTCCATGCCGGGCAGCATCAGGTCGAGCACCACCAGGTCGGGCCAGTGGGCCGCGGCCCGGGTCAGGGCGGTGGGGCCGTCGCCCGCGCGGTCCACGAGGTGGCCGGCGCGGTCGAGGTATCCGGCGACGACCTCGGCGACGGTGGGATCGTCGTCGACCACCAGGATCCGGGCGGCCCCGGCGGTGGCCCTGGCCTCGGTGAGCTCGTACGGCTGCTGCATGCCTCCACCCTCGCACCGGGCCCGCGCGGGTGTCGCGCCCGACGACGGCGACGGGCACGACGTCCGCGTTCCGTAAGAAATGCCGGGCGCCCGGGGCGCGGCCCCGACGTCCGCGTTTCGTAAGGGCCTTGGGTCCGGTATGTCCGGTTCGCGTTCGTAGGGTGACACCGTGACCACCTCACCCCTCTCATCGTCGACGGACGTGGACGTCGTCCTCCCCTGTCTGAACGAGGCCGAGGCGCTGCCCTGGGTGCTCGGCCGGATCCCCGCGGGCTGGCGGGCCCTCGTGGTGGACAACGGCTCCACCGACGGCTCGGCGGACATCGCGCGGGCGCTCGGGGCGACCGTCGTGCGCGAGGCGCGGCGCGGCTTCGGCGCGGCCTGCCACGCGGGGCTGACCGCCGCGAGCGCCGACATCGTCTGCTTCTGCGACTGCGACGCGTCCCTCGACCCGGGACTCCTCGTGCCGTTCGTGCGGGAAGTCGCCGACGGGCGGGCCGACCTGGTGCTCGGCCGACGGCGTCCGCAGGGGCGCGGCACCTGGCCGGCGCACGCCCGCGCGGGCAACCTGGCGCTGGCGCGGATGCTGCGGCGCCGGACCGGGCTGCGGCTGCACGACCTGGGACCGCTGCGGGCGGCGCGCCGGGAACCGCTGCTCGCCCTGTCCCTCGACGACCGGCGCAGCGGTTACCCGTTGCAGATGGTGGTGCGGGCCGCCGACGCGGGCTGGCGTGTCACCGAGCACGACGTGGCCTACCTGCCGCGCACCGGCCGGTCCAAGGTGACCGGGACCTGGCGCGGCACGTGGCAGGCGGTGCGGGACATGAGCCGGGTGCTCAACGAACCGCCGCGGGCCCGGGGCGCGGGAGGGGACTGACCGAGCCGGCCGCCCTCTCCCCCCTCCCCCGCCCGCCCACCGAGCCGCGCCCAAGGAAGTCCCATGACCACCCTCCTCGTCATCGCCAAGGAACCCCGCCCCGGCCGGGTCAAGACGCGGCTCACCCCGCCCTTCTCGCCCGAGCAGGCCGCCGCCCTCGCCGAGGCGTCACTCGCCGACACGCTGCACGCCGTCGCCGGGACCCCCGCCACCCGCAGGGTGCTCGCCCTCGACGGCAGCCCGGGACCCTGGCTGCCGCCCGGCTTCGACGTCGTGCCGCAGTGCCCGGGCGGCCTCGACGCGCGTCTCGCCGACGCCTTCGCCCACTGTGCCGGCCCCACCCTGCTCATCGGCATGGACACTCCGCAGGTCACCCCGGCCCTGCTCACGGTGGACTTCACGGGGAGCGACGCGTACTTCGGTCCCGCCGAGGACGGCGGGTTCTGGGCGCTGGGGCTGGCCGATCCGGACCCCGCCCTGCTGCTCGGGGTGCCGATGTCCACCCCGCGGACGGGCGCCGTCCAGCGGCGGCGGCTCGTCGCCGCGGGACTGCGGGTGCGGGACCTGCCGCGGCTGCGGGACGTGGACACCGCCGCCGACGCCGCGGCGGTCGCGGCGCTCGTCCCGAGCGGCCGCTTCGCCGCCCGGCTGGCCCGGTGCACGCCGCACAGCGGTACGGGCCGCCGGTGACCACCTCGCCGTCCGTCGCCTGGACCGGCGCCGATCCCTACGCGGCCGCCCTGCGCGCCGGGCACGGCCCGTTGTTCCTGCGCCGTACCGACGGCCGGCTGCTGCCCCTGGAGGTCGAGCGCTGGTGCGCACGGGCCGATCCGGTGGACCGTGCGGTACTGGACCGCTGCGAGGGTGCCGTCCTGGACGTCGGCTGCGGCCCCGGACGGCTCGTGGCCGAACTCGCCGCCCGGGGGCGTACCGTCCTCGGCGTGGACGTCAGCACGGCCGCCGTCGACCACACCGTGCACCTCGGCGGCCAGGCGCTGCGCCGCTCGGTCTTCCAGCCACTGCCCGGCGAGGGCCGCTGGGGCACCGTGCTGCTCATGGACGGCAACGTCGGGATCGGCGGCGACCCCGCCCTGCTCCTGGAGCGTGTCGGTCAACTCCTGGCGCCCGGGGGCCTGTTGATCGCCGAGACCATGCCCGCGGACGTCGACGAACGCGCCCGTGTCCACCTCACCGACGCCCGGGGAGCCGTCGGGGAGCCCTTCCTCTGGGCACGGCTCGGCACCCCGGCCCTGCTGCGCTACGCCCGGGGCTGGGCGCCGGCCGGTCAGTGGGCGGCCGGCGGGCGCCGCTTCGTCTGCCTGCGCACCCGCACCACCAGGAGCAGCGCGGAACCACCGAAGAGCACGGCCGTGATCAGCAGCCAGCGGGCCGGGAAGCCGTCCGGGGACAGGCCGGTGGCCGACCGGTAGGGACCGGCCACCGACCCGCTGATCAGGGGGAACCACACCAGCAGGAGCAGCCCGGAGAGCGCGGCGGGGACCCGGACGTACATCGTCCAATCCCGGTGACCCGCGGCGCCCAGCCCCCGGACCACCGCCCGGTCGGCCAGCGTGTAGAGCGGCAGCAGCACCAGGTCGTGCAGCAGGGCGGCGCCCACGATCCACAGCGCCACCCCGAACCAGTCCCCGGCCAGCAGCCGTACGCCGGCATACGCGGCGAGCGCGAACGAGCAGACCAGCAGGAGGAGCTGGAACGGGCTGCCGACGACGGGACGGGGGCGCATCACAGCTCCCCGAAGGTCAGCCGGGCCACCCACTTGGTGTTGAGCACACCGGGCGCGGCCGGCACGATCACGCGGGCCGGGTAGCCGTGGTCCGGGGACAGGTCCTCACCGTTGACCCGCAGCGCGAGCAGGGAGCGCGGGTCGGCGACCTGGTTGGCGCGCAGCGCCCCGCGGCGGAAGGCGCCGTGCAGCTGGAGGGACTCGACGAGGACGTCCGGCGGGTCGCCGTCGTGGCCGACGAGGGCGGCGAGGTCGCGCAGCCGCACCCCGCGCCACCACTGGTCGGCGGTCGACCAGCCCTCCACGCAGGCGATGGGCAGCGCGGCGCTGTGCTGGGGAAGCCGCAGGAGTTCGGCGCGGCTGAGACGGACCGTCCGTCCGCCCCGCCCCGTGACGACGAGCCGCCAGGCCCCCTCCGCGGTCTGTCCCGGGTCGATGCCGGCGTACCCGGCCGTCTTGTTGATCTGGAAGCCGTTCGGGCCGCCGCCGGGGTCGGCCCAGCCGTGCGGGGCGAGCAGGGCGGTACGCCGCCACGCACCCCCGATGCTCTGCCCGGCCGTCGTGACGAGCAGGAGCAGCGACCCGCCCCCGACGAACCACAAGGCACCCCGCCGGTCCACGGTCGGCGGGTCCGGCAGGGGGGAGGCCAACCCGCCCTCGTCCGCCGGCACCGCCGCCGACTGCCCGGCGCCCGGCGGCGCCGGTACCGGTGGGCGCTCCTCGGTGTGCCGCCCGCGGACCGCGCGCAAGGCCGTCGGGGTCTTCAGGGCCGCATGGGCCAGGAACGCGGCGAAGAACACCCAGGCGCCGTAGAAGTGCAGGGGGTAGAAGGAGCCGGGGAAGAGGTAGTCGAGCTGGACGTTGAGGACGCCGGTGACGAACTCGAACAGGCCGCCGCCGACGAGCAGCAGCAGCGAGAGGCGCTCCAGGGCGTGGGCGAGCGAGCGGGCCGGGGGCAGCGCGAACAGCTTCGGCACCACGGACCACAGTTTGGCGAGCAGGACCGGGATCAACGTGATCCCGAGGGTGACGTGCAGGCCCTGGGTGAGCCGGTACAGCCAGTACGGGTCCGTCGGCCAGGAGAACAGGTAGAAGCCGAGCAGTCCCTTGTCCGGGGTCTGGTCGTTCACGGGGGCCAGGTCCGGGTTGTACGCGGCGTACGACACCAGTCCGGTCAGGAACAGCACGGTGACACCGGCGAGCAGCACCAGACCGAGCACCGAGGTGAACCAGGTGCCGCGCAGCGGGCTGCGCCAGAAGCCGGGTGAGGTGGGGAGCCGTGGATCGTCGTCTCGCATGCTCCGACCGTAGGCCGGGACCGCGCCCGCGACGGGTAGCCGGCCCATGACGAAAGTCTGACGTCGGCGCACTGATCCCCGGTGTCACCCGGTCGCGGCCCTAGCGTTCCGGTGTGACCCGCTCTCCCCTTCGCGGCCGGTACGCCGATCCGGCCGCCGTCCTCGCCGCCGCCCTGCTCGTGCTCGCCGCCGTCCTGGTCGGCCGACATCTCCAGGACACCTACCGTGTCCTGTTCGTGCACTGGCCGCCGCTGTTCGCCGACTGGGCCCCGCACCTGGGACCGGGCACCCCGGCCGCCGTGCTCGTCGGGGCCGCCGTGGTGGTGTACGGGCCCGCCCTCGCGGTACGGCTGCCGTGGCGCGGGCTGCTCGGCGCGGTCTGGGGCTGCGCTCTGGCCTGGACGTGGTCGCTGGCGCTGGTCGACGGCTGGCAGCGGGGTGTGGCGGGCCGGCTCACCAGGCCGAACGAGTACCTCACCGCCGTCGGGCGCTTCCACGACATCCCGGCGGCCCTGCGGGGCTTCACCCACCACATCGTCGACGGCACCGCGGCGCCCTGGCCCGTGCATGTCGCCGGGCATCCCCCGGCGGCGACCCTCACGTTCGTCCTGCTGGACCGGGTGGGGCTGCACGGCGGCGGCTGGGCGGGCGCCTGGTGCGTCACCGTCGGGTCCACGGCCTGCGTCGCCGTTCTGGTGGCGGTGCGGGCGCTCACGGAGGAGCGGCTCGCCCGGCGGGCCGCGCCCTTCCTGGTGCTGACCCCGGCCGCGGTGTGGGTGGGCGTCTCGGCCGACGGCTACTTCGCGGCGGTCGCCGCCTGGGCGGTCGCGCTCCTCGCGCTCGCGGTGACCGGGCGGTCCCCGGGGTGGGCGGTGGGTGCGGGACTGCTGTACGGCCTGACCTGCTACCTGTCGTACGGTCTGGCGCTCTTCGCGCTGCTCCTGGCGGCGGTGCTGCTGCTCGGCCGACGGGGAGTGCGGGCGCGGCCGGTCCTCGCGGCGCTGCTGGTGGCGGGGGCGGCCGTC
Source organism: Streptomyces sp. NPDC006655 (assembly GCF_040703965.1). NCBI lineage: Bacteria > Bacillati > Actinomycetota > Actinomycetes > Kitasatosporales > Streptomycetaceae > Streptomyces > Streptomyces sp. NPDC006655. Next base: position 11,860 of record NZ_JBEYJU010000007.1, read on the forward strand.
GTGCCGTGCGTGTTCACGCTCGCCGGGTTCGACTGGTGGCAGGGGTACCGGCTGCTCGTCACCCGCTACTACCAGGGCATCGGCGGGATCCGGCCGTACGGCTACTGGGTGTGGGCGAACCTGGCCTGCACGGTGCTCGTCACCGGTCCTGCGACGGTGGCGGGGCTGCGCCGGGCCGGTGCCGTCCTGGCCCGGCGCCGTACCGCGCCGGGTCCCGAGCTCCGCCTCGCCTTTCTGGTGGGCGTGGCCCTGCTCGCGCTGCTGATCGCGGACCTGTCCGGGATGAGCAAGGCGGAGACGGAGCGGATCTGGCTGCCGTTCGCGGTGTGGCTGTCGGCCGCCGCCGCGTTCCTGCCCCGGCGGCGGGGCTGGCTCCCGGCCCAGGCGGTGCTCGCGCTGCTGCTGAACCACCTGCTGCTCACCGGCTGGTGAACCCGCGCCGCCCGGCCGGGAGTTGCCGGTCACAAGGCCATCAAGGGCCGGTCTTTTAAAGCCGGTGCAACGCCCGGGAAACAGCGCCCCGCGACTCTTCCCTGAAAACGACCGGGGACGAGAGAGGGCAGAGTCGTGACGGAGATCGTCGGCAAGGAGACGCCGCCCGCCGCGGCGGAGGGCCGGACGGACGGCCAACGCACGGACGGCACACGGACCTACGGCGCCTGGGCGAAGAACGACACGCTGGAGGACTACTCGCTGCGCTACGCGCCGAAGTCCTTCCGCCGCTGGAGCCCCTACGTGGTGGCGACGACCGCGCTGGGCGGCATCGCCTATCTCGCGGACTTCGCGATCGGCGGCTCGATCGCCGTGTCCAACGGCTTCTCCAGCGCGATGGTCGCGATCCTGACGGCCGCGGTGGTCATCTTCCTGACCGGTGTGCCGATCTCCTACTACTCGGCCAAGTACTCCATCGACATGGACCTGTTGACCCGGGGCGCGGGCTTCGGCTACCTCGGGTCGACGCTGACCTCGGTCATCTACGCCAGCTTCACCTTCATCTTCTTCGCCCTCGAAGGCTCGATCATGGCGCAGGCCCTGGAACTGGGCCTGCACATCCCGCTCGCGGTGGGGTACCTGATCTGCTCGCTCGTCATCCTGCCGCTGGTCGTCTACGGCATGACCGCGCTGTCGAAGATGCAGGTGTGGACCCAGCCGGTGTGGCTGGTGCTGATGGTCGCGCCGTTCGTGTCCGTCGCGATCCAGGAGCCGGGGAAGTTCTCGCAGTTCACGCACTTCGCCGGCGACTCCCCCACCGGGTCGGGCATCAGCGCGCTCGGCGTGGGCGCCGGCGCCGGGGTGGCGTTGTCGCTGATCGCGCAGATCGGTGAGCAGGTCGACTATCTGCGGTTCATGCCGGACCGGACGCCGGAGAACGGGAAGAAGTGGTGGGCGGCGGTGCTCTGCGCCGGTCCCGGCTGGGTGGTGCTCGGCGCGGCGAAGCAGATCGGCGGGGCGTTCCTCGCCTTCTTCATCGCGGGCAGCGTGGGCCTGGCCAAGGCGAACGAGCCGATCCAGCAGTACGTGCACGGCTTCGGGACGTTCGCGGCGCCCCTCGCGCTGGGTCTCGCCACCTTCTTCGTGATCCTGTCCCAGGTGAAGATCAATTCGACGAACGCGTACTCCGGTTCGCTGTCCTGGTCGAACTTCTTCTCCCGGCTGACCCACCGTCACCCCGGCCGGGTGGTCTACATCTTCCTCAACGTGGGCATCGCGCTGGCCCTGATGGAAGCGGGCGTCTTCGGCTTCCTGAACACCGTGCTCGGCTTCTACTCCAACGTGGCGATCGCCTGGATCGGCGCGGTCGTGGCCGACCTGGTCGTCAACAAGCCGCTGGGGCTGAGCCCGTCGTACATCGAGTTCAAGCGGGCCCATCTGCACCACTTCAACCCGGTCGGCTTCGGCTCGATGCTGATCGCGTCCGCGGTCTCGATCGCCGCGTACTTCGACGCCTTCGGCGCGTACGCCAAGGCGTACTCGCCGTTCGTCGCGCTGTTCCTCGCGATGGTGCTGTCGCCGCTGTTCGCGGTGGTGACCAGGGGCAGGTACTACATCGCCCGCGTCGACGACCTCGCCGAGCCGCTGCTCGGCGCCGACGGGCTGCCGTCGGCGGCCGTGCTGACCTGCACGGTGTGCGCGACCGGGTTCGAGCGGCCGGACGTGGCGGGCTGCCCGTTCCACTCGGGGCCGGTCTGCTCGCTGTGCTGCAGCCTGGAGAAGGACTGCCACGACTCCTGCAAGACCGGCCCGGTCGCCCTCGGCATCCCCGCGGTGCGCCCCGGGGACTGACCGGCCCCCGCCCGCACCGCGGGGCGGCGGTCATGAGCGGTCGGCCTTCCGCGCGGGCCGTGGGAGGGACGGCTCCTGCGGTGCGGGGACGGCGCCGTCCTGCGCGTCGGCGCACGCCTCGTCCGCCTGGGCGCGCTGCTCGGCGAGGAGCGGGAAGGAGAGGTGGGCGAGGTCGCCCGGCGGGGGTGCGGTCAGCGACCACAGGGGGGCCGGGGTGCCGTCGGCGACCGCGGCGGGCGCGTCGGTCAGGTTCATGCGCTCGCGCAGCCGGCCGTAGAAGTCCATGGGCGCCAGCCGGACCACCCGCAGCCGCTTCGGGGCGGCGTACACGCCGATCCAGTCACCCGGCTCCACGACGCCCCGCACCTGTCCGTCGACGCTGACCGCGGCCGGTCCCGAGCGTTCCAGGACGCGCAGGCCGACCGCCTCGTCGGGGGCGGTGACGACGGACCGGTCGAACGCCATGTGCGGGGCGACCGGGGTGAACACGAGCACCTCCGCGCGGGGCGAGACGACGGGTCCGCCGGCGGCGAAGCTGTAGGCGGTCGAACCGGTGGAGGTGGCCACCAGCAGCGCGTCGGCGGAGTACGAGGCGAGCAGGCGCCCGGAGATGTACACGCCCACCGACACCTGGCGGTCCCGGGACAGCTTCTCCAGGACGACGTCGTTGACGGCGGTGATGTGCAGCGGGACGCCCCAGTCGGGGTCCTGTTCGCAGTCGGTGCGCACCTGGGGCGGCGGCAGCAGCGGTCCCCGGCCGTACTGCATCAGGTCCCCCATCCGGGCGGGCACTTCGAGCCTCCGGGAGGAGCGCATGGTGAGCAGCAGCCGGCTGTCGACGTCGAACCGGTCCTCGTGCACCGCGTCCAGCGCCTCGGTGACCGAGCGGACCGGCACGTCGGTCAGGAAGCCGACCCGGCCCAGGTCGACGCCGAGGACCAGCGCGTCGTTGCGGGCGGCGAGCCGGGCGCCGCGCAGGAAGGTGCCGTCGCCGCCGAGGGTGACGATCAGATCGGGATCGCCGGCGGCCGCGACCTCCTCGCCGGAGCTGTGCCGTCCGCCGTCGTGCCACACGTCGATGTCGGTGCACCGCACGTCGCGCTCCGCGGCCCACACCCGTACCGCACGGGCCGCGTCCACCGCCTCCGCACGGCCCCCGTGCACCACCAGTCCCAGCCCGTTCACCGTCATCTCCGCCTCCAGGAACGCCATGACCGCCGCTGCTCCCACGCTGTCACGCCGGAGGCGGATCTGTCGGGCGGAGCGGGATCACAGACCGAGGGAGACGGCCAGCCGGGTCAGCTCGGCGGTGGTGGTGATGTCGAGCTTGGCGCGGATCCGGCGGAGGTAGGCGTCGACCGTGTGCCGGGACAGGCCCATCTGGCGGGCCGCCTGGAGGTAGGTGCGGCCCGCGGCGATGTGCCGGAGCGTCTCGCGTTCACGCGGGGCCAGCGCGACGGCGGCGGTCTCGGTGTGCTCGGTGACGGCGACGCTCATGAGGAGTCCTTCACATAGCCGATAAGTGCGTTTTGTCCGTTTAGAAAACCCTCACAAGCCGACGTCATGACGGTGTCCGCCGACCGTCACAGGCGTGTCACAGGCACCCGGTGAGCGGTGCTCGGGACCGCAGCGGATTGGTGCTCCGTGCCGACCGGGATCATCCTGGGGAGGAGAAGCGGCCGTGCAGGTTCCGCGAAGGAAGAGCGGCGATGGAACGACCTCCCACCTCTCCCAGCAGCCCCGCGGGGACCCACGCCGTACCCCAGGGGGGCCGCACCGCCGCGGTCACGGTCGACGAGCGGGGTGTGGTGACCGGCTGGAGCGACGGTGCCGGGGTGCTGCTGGGCTATCCGGCCGCCGAGATCCTGGGGCACAAGGCGACCGAGCTGCTCGCCGAGCCGGACGGGGACACCTGGCGGGAGGCCGCCGCGGGGGCCCGCTGGAGCGGCACCGTGGCCCTGCGCCACCACGACGGGCACCGGCTGGACCACGACGTGCTGGTCCACCGCAGGCCCGTCGGCGAACCGCTGGGCGGCACGGAGTGGCTGGTGGTGTCCGCCGTCACAGGGCTGCCGCCGACCACCGGCCAGGAAATGGGGGAATGGGCCTTCCACCAGTCCCCGTGCGTCGCCGCCGTCTTCGACGCGGGGCTGCGGCTGGTACGGGCCAGCGCGGGGATGCAGCGGGCGCTGTCCCTGGCCGAGGGGACGATGCGCGGGCTGCGGCTGACGGACATCGCACCGTACGAGGGCAGCGCCGAGGCCGAGGCGGGGATGCGGCGGATCCTCGACGGCGGCGCCCCGCAGGACGTCCATCTGCACCTGGACCCGGCCGATCCGGTGCGCGACTGGCACGCCCGGATCGTGCCGCTGACGGACCCGGGCGGCCGGGTGCGCGCAGTGGCCCTGACGGCCCACTCCGACCCGTCCGAGCGGCTGGTACGGCAGCGGATGCTGCTGCTGAGCGACGCGGGAACACACATCGGCACCACTCCCGACGTGCAGCGCACCGCGCGGGAGCTGGCCGACGTCGCCGTGCCCGCCTTCGCCGACGCGTGCGCCGTCGACCTGCTGGACACTCCGCCGCGCTCGACCGGGCCCGCGCACCGGCCCCCCGGCCGGGACGGCGGGCCCCCGTCCGGCGGCCCGACGCTGCGCCGGGCGGCCGTCCGCGCGGTGCCCGACGCGCCACCACCACCGCACCCGTCGGGCGACGTGCTGCGCTGCCCGCCCTGGTCGCCCTCGGGCCGGTGCCTGGCCGACGGGCGGGGCGCGGTGTACGCGGGGGACGACGAGGTGGTGGGGCGCTGGGCGCAGGAGGACCCGCAGGCCGCCGCGTGGATCCGGGCGAGCGGGGCGCACTCGCTGCTCGCGGTGCCGCTCACCGCGGCCGGTGTCACGTTCGGCGTGGCGCTGTTCGGCCGGAACCGGTGGACCGAGCCGTTCGACGCCGACGACCTGTGGATCGCCGAGCAGCTGGCGGCCCGGGCGGCCACCAGCATCCACGGCACCGCACGCAGCGAACGGCAGCACACCACCACGATGACCCTGCAACGCAGTCTGCTCCCGCACACGCTGCCCGAGCAGTCGGCCCTGGACATCGCCACCCGCTACCTGCCCTCGGTCAGCCAGGCCGGGGTGGGCGGCGACTGGTTCGACGTCATCCCGCTGTCCGGCACCAGGGTCGCGCTGGTCGTCGGCGACGTCGTCGGCCACGGCATCCGGGCCGCCGCCACCATGGGACGGGTGCGTACGGCGGTGCGGACGCTGGCCGACGTCGACCTGCCGCCCGACGAACTCCTCAGCCACCTCGACGACCTGGTCGTCCACCTGTCCGCGGAGGAGGGCGACGGCGACGGTGAGGAGGCCGCCGGCGGCGTGGGCACGACCTGTCTGTACGGCGTGTACGACCCGGTCACCCGGCGCCTCGACGTCGCCCGCGCCGGCCATCCGCCGCCCGCCGTGGTCACCGAGGGCGCCGTGACCTTCCTCGACGTCCCCGCCGGTCCCCCGCTGGGCCTCGGTGGGCTGCCCTTCGAGTCGTTCGAGACGGAGCTGCCCGAGGGCAGTGTGATCGCCCTCTACACCAACGGTCTGCTGGAACCCCGCGACCACGACATCGACGACGCCCTGGACAAGATGGTCGCCGCGCTCGCCCGCCCCGCGCAGAGCCTGGACACCGTCTGCGACCGGATCCTGACGTCCATGCTCACGCACCGCCCCGACGACGACATCGCCCTGCTCGTCGCCCGCACCCGCGCCCTGCACGCGGACCGGGTCGCCACCTGGCAGCTGCCCTTCGACCTCGCCGCGGTCGCCGAGGCCCGCAAGCGGGCCACCGACCAGCTGGTGGCCTGGCGGCTGGAGGACGCCGCGTTCATCACCGAACTCATCGTCAGCGAACTGGTCACCAACGCGTTCCGGTACGGCCGCCCGCCGGTCCGGCTCCGGCTCATCCACGACGACCACGCCCTCACCTGCGAGGTCTTCGACTCCAGCAGCACCGCACCGCACATGCGGCGCGCCCACACCTACGACGAGGGCGGCCGCGGACTGCTGCTCGTCGGCCAGCTGTCCCAACGCTGGGGCACCCGCCACGCCAGCACCGGCAAGACGGTCTGGGCCGAACAGTTCCTGACGGAGGACTGAGGCGGATTCCCCCGCAGGGGTCAGGGGGCGGGGTGGGGGGTGAGCACCGGGCGGGCCCAGGCCGGTGGGGCCGGAGGGGCCGTGGTGGGCCGGCCGATCGTGCGGGACGGGTCGGCGGAGCGGTCCGCCGGGTTCGGCGCGACCGGTCCGGCGCCGTACGCGGCCAGCCGCAGCGCGCCGATGAACTCCAGGCAGGAGCCGTAACGGTCCTCGGGGGTCTTGGCCAGCGCCTTGGCGAACACGTCGTCGAACGCCGTCGGCAGCCCCGCCCGCACCTCGCTCAGCGCGGGCGGGAGGTCGTACTGGTGCGCCCACAGCAGCGCGATGTCCTCGTCCCGTACGAACGGCGGGCCGCCGGCCAGCATCTCGAAGACCACGCAGGCCAGGCTGTAGAGATCGCACCGCCCGTCCACGGGACGGCCCGAGATCTGTTCCGGCGCCACGTAGTCCAGCGTCCCGACGAACTCGCCGACCGTCGTGAACCCCGTCAGGGACAGCGACTTCTTGGTCAGCCCGAAGTCGGTGAGGTACACGTGCTCGGGGTGGTCGCTGTCGGTGCCCTGCGCCACCAGGACGTTGCCCGGCTTCACGTCCCGGTGCACCAGGTCGTGCTGATGGGCCGCGTCCAGCGCGGAGGCCACCTGGCCGGCGATGCGCAGGGTCGCGGCCACCGGCAGCACCCCCTCCTCGTCCAGCAGCACGCGCAGATCCGGGCCGGACACGTACCGCATGGCGATGTACAGCACCCCGTCCGTCTCACCGGCCTCGAAGATCGGCACGATGTGCGGGTGGTCCAGGGCCGCCGCCACCCGGGACTCGTGGGTGAAACGACGGCGGAAGGTGTCGTTGCGGGCCATCTCGGGGGCGAGCAGCTTCAGGGCGACGGTGCGGTCCAGACGCAGGTCCCTGGCGCGGTAGACGACGGCCATGCCGCCGCGTCCGATCTCGCCCTGGACCTCGTAGCCCGCGATGCGCGTCGCCATCACACATCACCCCGTGACGTCCCGAACCTGCCCCCATCGTATCCAGCGGTCCGCCACGGCGCCCGCGCCCGACCGGCCCCCGGTCAGGCCCCGCGCAGGGCGTCCAGCACGTCGGCGTCCGTCAGCTGCCCGAAGTCGTCGTACCACTGGCCCACCGAGCTGAACACGGCCGGCCGGAACGGGCAGACGACCAGGTCGGCCTCGGCGGCGAGCGCGTCGAGGGCGTCGGGCGCGCCGACGGGGACGGCCAGCACGGTCCGGGCGGGCCCTGCGCCCCGTACGTGGCGCAGGGCGGCGCGGGCGGTGGAACCGGTGGCCAGGCCGTCGTCCACGACGATCACGGTACGGCCGCGCAGCCGGGGCGGCGGGCGGCCCTCCCGGTACCGGCGCTCGCGTCGGCGCAGCTCCTGCCGCTCCCGCTCCACGACGGGGGCCAGCGCCCGCGCGCTCAGGCCCAGCCGGGCCAGGGTCGCCCGGTCGAGGAGCGGCGGGTCGTCCCCGGCGATCGCGCCGACGCCGAACTCCTCGTGGTGGGGCGCGCCGATCTTGCGTACGACGAGCACGTCCAGCGGCGCCGACAGCTCCCGGGCGACCTCCACGGCGACGGCGGCGCCGCCCCGGGGCAGGGCCAGCACGATCGGCTCCGGCAGGGCGCCCTCGTCCCGCACCTCCCGCAGCGCGGCGGCGAGTTCCCGTCCTGCCCGGGTGCGGTCCCGGTAGCGCATGGGATGTCCTCCGGGGGGTGAGATCGGCCCCCTCCGTCCATGGTCACACCGCGGAGCCGGGGACGAGCCCCCTGTCCGCCCGGCGGGACGATTCTGCAGCTCATGTGAACACTCGGTGCCCGGCCCCTTCACGGTCGCCGGTTCCCTACGATCGTGCCGTGGTCAATTTCCTCCTCCAGCGGACGGTTCCGCTGCCGATCGACGAGGCGTGGCGCCGGCTCACCGAGTGGCCCCGGCACGCCGGCGCGGTCCCGCTGACCCGGGTCACCGTGCGCACCGATCCCCCGACCCGCGAGGGCACCGTCTTCGTGGCCCGCTCGGGCCTCGGGCCGCTGTCGTTCGACGATCCGATGGAGGTGACCGTCTGGGAGCCGCCGCAGGACGGCGGCTCCGGCCGGTGCCGCCTGGTCAAACACGGCCGGGTCGTGCTCGGCTGGGCCGAGTTGGAGGTGCGTCCTGGCCCCGGCGGGCGTACCCGGGTGCTCTGGCAGGAGGAGTTGCGCATCCGGGGCCTGCCGTCGGCCCTCGACCCGCTGGTGCGCCGTACGTCCCGCGCGGTGTTCGGCCGGACGCTCAACACGCTGCTGCGCACTCCGTAGCCGAGGCCGATGCCACGCGGTCGGCGCCCACTTGGCAGATCCCGGCCGCACGATGGACAGTGGCTCTCCGGTGGCGGACGGTCGCCGTGGGTCGACGCGGCCGGGAGGCTCGGAGGTGGCGCTCTTCTCGCCCGAGGCGGTCAAGCTGATACGGGAGGCCGGGCACCCGCGCGGCTGGGGGCGTGGCGAGGTGCTGATGCGGGAGGGCGACCCGGCCGACTCCGTCGTCCTGCTCACCGGCGGCCTGGTGAAGGCGACGGTCGACTCGGCGAACGGCTACACCAGCCTGCTCGCCCTGCGCGGCCCCGGTGAACTCCTCGGCGAGCTGGCCTGCATCGACGGCGGGCCCCGGGGCGCCACGGTCACCGCGATGCGCCGCTCGGCGGGTGTGGTGGTCGCCGGGGACGCCTTCCTGCGGCTGCTGGAGCGGGACTCGGCGCTGTGCCTCGCGGTGCTGCGCAGTGTGGTGGGCCGGTTGCGGGACTCCGACGGGCTGCGCGCCGAGCAGGGCGCCCGTACCACCCGGGCCCGGGTCGCCGGGCTGCTGGTGAAACTCGCGGTCCAGTACGGCTCGGCCGCCTCCGAGGCACCGCCGGGTGCCGTCGCCGTCCAGGTCAACCAGCGGGAACTGGCCTCCGCCACGGGGGCGTCCCGGGAGTCCGTGGTGCGCTGTCTGCGGGCGATGCAGCAGGAGGGCCTGGTGGTGACCGGCCGGGGCCGGACGGTCGTGCTCGACCTGGCGGGGTTACGACGCTGGGCCGAGGAGTGAGCGCCCGCCCGCGCCGGGACCCTCTTGCACCGCCGGCGCACGGGAACGGAACTCCCCTTGCCGAATGCGTCATTTGACGCTGTACGACGCCCGCGAAGGCGCTTCCATCGTCCCCTGGCGCCCGGACCGGTTCGGCAGATCGGGGGAAACGGACCGGGCGCCACCGGGGGAGCCCACCCGGTGGCCCAGCAGGGGGAGAGCTAGGCCACCGAACCGATCCGCCGTGCGGGGGGCGGCGTCGTGGTCGCGTCGTGGTGGATCGGGGTGTGGGCGCCGGTCAGGGGGATGCCGGAGCCGCCCCGGCGGGCGGCGACGATCTCGGCGGCGATGGACAGGGCGGTCTCCTCGGGGGTGCGGGCGCCGAGGTCGAGGCCGATGGGGGACCTGAGGCGGGCCAGCTCCAGTTCGGTGACGCCGACCTCGCGCAGCCGGGCGGTGCGGTCCAGGTGGGTGCGTCGGGAGCCCATCGCGCCGACGTAGGCCACCGGGAGGCGGAGCGCGAGCCGGAGCAGCGGGACGTCGAACTTGGCGTCGTGGGTGAGGACGCACAGGACGGTACGGCCGTCGGTCCGGGTCCGCTCCAGGTACCTGTGGGGCCACTCGACGACGATCTCGTCGGCGTCCGGGAAGCGGGCCTTCGTGGCGAACACGGGACGCGCGTCGCACACGGTCACGTGGTGGCCGAGGAACTTGCCGACGCGGACCAGCGCCGAGGCGAAGTCGATCGCCCCGAAGACGATCATCCGGGGCGGCGGGACGGACGACTCCACCAGTACCGTGAGCGGCGCTCCGCAGCGTGAGCCCTGCTCTCCGATCTCCAGGGTGCCGGTGCGGCCCGCGTCCAGGAAGGCACCGGCCTCGGCGGCCACCGTGCGGTCCAGTTCCGGGTGGGCGCCGAAGCCGCCCTGCCAGGAGCCGTCGGGGGCCACCAGCAGGGCCCGGCCCGTCAGCTCCGGCGGCCCGGTGACGATCCGCGCGACCGCCGCCGCCTCCCCTCGGGCGGCGGCGGCCAGCGCGGCGGCCACCACCGGCCGGACGGGATCCTCCGCCCGGACCGGGGTGACCAGGATGTCGATGACTCCCCCACAGGTCAGGCCGACGGCGAAGGCGTCCGCGTCGCTGTAGCCGAAACGCTGGAGGACGGTCTCCCCGTCCTCCAGCGCCTGCCGGCACAGCTCGTACACGGCGCCCTCCACGCACCCGCCGGAGACCGAGCCGAGGGCGGTGCCGTCGGCGTCCACCGCGAGCGCGGCCCCGGGCCGGCGCGGCGCGCTGCCCCCGACCGCCACCACCGTGGCCACGGCGAAGTCACGGCCGTGCGCCACCCACCGGTGCAGCTCCTCGGCGATGTCCAGCATGTCTCGGTCTCCTTGAACGGCGGTTGCGCGGGAGGGCGGGGGCCACGGATCAGTGGACGCCCAGCCAGCTCTCGATCGGATGGAGGGCGAAGTAGACGAGGAAGACGACGGTCAGGCCCCACATGAACGCCCCGACCTCACGGGCCCTGCCCTGCGCCGCCTTGATGACGGTGTACGAGATCACGCCCGCGGCCACACCGGTGGTGATGGTGTAGGTGAAGGGCATCAGGACGACCGTCAGGAACACCGGGACGGCGGTGGCCCGGTCGGCCCAGTCCACGTGCCGGGCGTTCATCAGCATCATGGCGCCGATGACCACCAGGGCGGCGGAGGCGACCTCCTGCGGGACGATCGCGGTGAGCGGCGTGAAGAAGAGGCAGGCCGCGAAGAACAGGCCGGTGACGACGGAGGCGAGACCGGTCCTGGCGCCCTCGCCGACGCCGGTGGCCGACTCGATGAAGACGGTCTGGCCGGAGCCCCCGGCCAGCCCGCCGATCGCGCCGCCCGCGCCGTCGATGAACAGCGCCTTGGACAGACCCGGCATCCGGCCCTTGTCGTCGGCCAGCTCCGCCTCCGTGCCGACGCCGATGATGGTGGCCATCGCGTCGAAGAACCCGGCCAGCACCAGCGTGAAGACGATCAGCGCGACCGTCATCGCACCGACCTTGCCCCAGCCGCCGAACTCGACGTGCCCGAAGAGCGAGAAGTCCGGCAGGGAGACGGCCGAACCGTGCAGCGCGGGGGCGGCGCCGCCGGCCCACTGCCTGGGATCGACGACTCCGAGGCCGTTCAGCACGGCGGCCACGACGGTGCCGGTGACGATGCCGATCAGGATGGCTCCCGGCGTGTTCCGGGCCTGGAGGGCGAAGATCAGCAGCAGGGTGCCGGCGAAGAGCAGCACCGGCCAGCCGGCGAGTTCGCCCGCCGGGCCCAGGGTGACCGGGGTGGCCCTGCCCTGGTGCACGAAGCCGGACTTGTAGAAGCCGATCAGGGCGATGAACAGGCCGATGCCCATGGTGATGCCGTGCTTGAGCGCGAGCGGGATCGCGTTCATGATCATCTCACGGAGGCCGGTGACGACCAGGAGCATGATGACCACGCCGTACATCACGCACATGCCCATCGCCTGCGGCCAGGTCAGCTGCGGGGCGACCTGCGAGGACAGCACGCCGGAGACGGAGAGGCCGGCGGCCAGCGCGAGCGGCACCTTGCCGGCGAAGCCCATCAGGAGCGTGGTGAAGGCCGCGGCGAACGCGGTCGCCGTGATCAGCGCCCGCTGGCCGAGGGTGTCCCCCGCCACGTCCTTGCCGGACAGGATCAGGGGGTTGAGCAGCAGGATGTACGCCATCGCCATGAAGGTGGTGACGCCGCCGCGCACTTCACGCGCGACGGAGGAGCCTCTTGCGGATATGTGGAAGTAGCGGTCGAGCCAGGAGCGGCCGGCCGGGACGCGGGTGCCTGCTCCCGCGTCGTCGGCCGTGGTCCTGGGCTCCACTGACTGCTGGGTCATGGTGCCGTCTCCCAAGGTTCACAGGGGGTTGGGATGTGCACGACCCGGGGGACGGCCCGAGACGAACGGTGGTGAGGTGTTTGGGCGTTGCCCTTCAGGTGCCTAGGCGTTGCCCGTCAGGTGCTCCGGGCGTACCGGCGTCCGGTTGAGCTCCAGACCGGTCGCGTCGCGGATCGCCGCGAGGACCGCCGGAGTCGACGACAACGTCGGTGCCTCGCCGATGCCGCGCAGTCCGTACGGGGCGTGGTCGTCGGCGAGTTCGAGGACGTCGACCGGGATGGTCGGCGTGTCGAGGATGGTCGGGATCAGGTAGTCCGTGAAGGACGGGTTCCTGACCTTCGCGGTCTTCGGGTCGACGATGATCTCCTCCATCACCGCGATGCCCAGGCCCTGGGTCGTACCGCCCTGGATCTGGCCGACGACGGAGAGCGGGTTGAGCGCCTTGCCGACGTCCTGGGCGCAGGCCAGCTCGACCACCTTGACCAGGCCCAGCTCGGTGTCGACCTCGACCACCGCGCGGTGCGCGGCGAAGGAGTACTGGACGTGGCCGTTGCCCTGGCCGCTGCGCAGGTCGAAGGGTTCGGTCGGCCGGTGCCGCCACTCGGCCTCGACCTCCACGCTCTCCTCGCCGAGCACGTCCGCCAGGTCGGCGAGCACCTCGCCGCCGTCGGTGACCACCTTGCCGCCCTCCAGGAGCAGTTCGGCGGTGGCCCAGGCCGGGTGGTACGTGCCGAACTTGCGGCGGCCCAGCTCCAGGACCCGCTCCCGGACCAGTTCGCAGGAGTGCTTCACGGCGCCGCCGGTGACGTAGGTCTGCCGGGAGGCCGAGGTCGAACCCGCCGACCCCACCTGGGTGTCGGCCGGGTGGATGGTCACCTGTGCCACGCCCAGCTCGGTGCGCGCGATCTGCGCGTGGACGGTCACCCCGCCCTGCCCGACCTCCGCCATCGCGGTGTGCACGACGGCGACGGGCTCGCCGCCGACGACCTCCAGGCGCACCCGCGCGGTGGAGTAGTCGTCGAAGCCCTCGGAGAAGCCGACGTTCTTGATGCCGACGGCGTAGCCGACGCCGCGGACGACACCTTCGCCGTGGGTGGTGTTGGACAGCCCGCCGGGCAGCTGCCGTACGTCCGGCTCCTCGCCTGCCGAGAGCCACTGCTGCTCGGGCGGCAGCGGCATCGCGACGACCCGGCGCAGGAGTTCGGCGACGGGGGCGGGCGAGTCCACCGGCTGCCCGGTCGGCATGATCGTGCCCTGTTCCATGGCGTTCAGCTTCCTGAACTCCACCGGGTCCATACCGAGTTGCTTGGCGACCTTGTCCATCTGGGCCTCATAGGCGAAGCACGCCTGGACCGCGCCGAAGCCGCGCATCGCGCCGCACGGCGGGTTGTTGGTGTAGAGGGCGATGGCCTCGATGTCGACGTCGTCGACGACGTACGGTCCGATGCCCAGTGAGGAGGCGTTGCCGACCACGGCCGGGGAGGCGGAGGCGTAGGCGCCGCCGTCGAGCACGATCCGGCACTTGACGTGCGTCAACTTGCCCTCGCGCGTGGCTCCGTGCTCGTAGTAGAGCCGGGCCGGGTGACGGTGGACGTGGCCGAAGAAGGACTCGAAGCGGTTGTAGACGATCTTCACCGGCTTGCCGGTGCGCAGGGCCAGCAGACAGGCGTGGATCTGCATCGACAGGTCCTCGCGGCCACCGAACGCGCCGCCGACACCGGCCAGCGTCATCCGCACCTTGTCCTCGGGCAGGCCGAGCACGGGCGCGATCTGGCGCAGGTCGGAGTGGAGCCACTGGGTGGCGATGTAGAGGTGGACGCCGCCGTCCTCCTCGGGCACCGCGAGACCGGACTCGGGGCCGAGGAAGGCCTGGTCCTGCATGCCGAAGTAGTACTCGCCCTTGACGATGACATCGGCCCTCCTGGCCGCCTCGTCGGCGTCGCCGCGGACGATCGGCTGGCGGTGCACGATGTTGGGGTGCGGGACGTGGCCGATGTGGTGGTCGGCGCGGTTCTCGTGGACGAGGACCGCGCCGGGCGCGGTGGCCGAGGCCTCGTCGGTGATGACGGGCAGCTCGCGGTACTCGACCTTGATCTTGGCGGCGGCGCGGCGGGCGGTCTCCGGGTGGTCGGCGGCGACGATCGCGACCGGCTCGCCGTGGTGGCGCACCTTGCCGTGGGCGAGGACCGGGGTGTCCTGGATCTCCAGCCCGTAGTTCTTCACGTCGGTGGGCAGGTCGTCGTAGGTCATGACGGCGTACACGCCGGGCTGGGCGAGGGCCTCGGCGGTGTTGATCGACACGATCTCGGCGTGGGCGACCGGGGAGCGCAGGATCTGGCCCCAGAGCATGTCCTCGTGCCACAGGTCGGAGGAGTACGCGAACTCGCCGGTGACCTTGAGGGTGCCGTCGGGGCGGAGCGTGGACTCGCCGATGCCGCCCTTGGTGGGGGAACCCTGGGTGATCTTCGTGGGGGCGCCGTTGGTGGGCATCGGCTCAGACCGCCTCTGACTGCCGGGCGGCCGCGAGGCGGACCGCGTCCATGATCTTCTCGTAGCCGGTGCAGCGGCACAGGTTGCCCGACAGCGCCTCGCGGATGTCGGCGTCGGTCGGGTTGGGGTTGTGCTCCAGCATCTCGTCGGCGGCGACCAGCAGGCCGGGCGTGCAGAAACCGCACTGGACGGCGCCCGCGTCGATGAACGCCTGCTGCACCGGGGAGAGTTCGGCACCCTCGCCGGTCCCCGAGTCCTGCCCCTTGGCGGCCCAGCGCCGGGCCTGGTCGAGCGAGGTCCCGCACGCGGTGCCGTGGTCACGCTGCCTGGCGTGGTCCGCGAGACCCTCGACCGTGACGACGTCCCGGCCCTCGGCCTGCCCGGCCGCGACCAGGCACGAACAGACGGGCACGCCGTCCAGGCGGACCGTGCAGGAGCCGCACTCGCCCTGTTCGCAGGCGTTCTTGGAGCCGGGCAGGCCGAGCCGCTCGCGCAGCACGTAGAGCAGGCTCTCGCCCTCCCAGACGTCGTCGGCTTCCTGCGGGCGTCCGTTGACGGTGAAGTTGACGCGCATCAGGCGACACTCCCCTTCTGCTGAGTGGTGCCGCGGTACGACTCCCAGGTCCAGGTGAGGGTCCTGCGGGCCATCACGCCGACCGCGTGGCGGCGGTAGCTCGCGGTGCCCCGGACGTCGTCGATGGGGTTGCAGGAGGCGGCGCACAGGTCCGCGAACTGCTTGGCGACCGACGGGGTGATGATCTTCCCGTTGTCCCAGAAGCCGCCCTCGTCGAGCGCGGCGTTCAAGAAGTCCTCGGCGGCCTTCGCCCGTACGGGGGTCGGGGCGGCCGAGCCGATGCCGGTACGGACCGTTCGCGTCGCGGGGTGCAGGGCGAGCCCGAACGCGCACACGGCGATGACCATGGCGTTGCGGGTGCCGACCTTGGAGTACTGCTGAGGTCCTCCGGCCTTGCGCACGTGCACCGCGCGGATCAGTTCGTCGGGGGCGAGCGCGTTGCGCTTCACGCCGGTGTAGAAGTCGTCGATCGGGATGAGCCGGGTGCCCCGCACCGACTCCGCCTCCACCTCGGCGCCCGCCGCGAGCAGCGCGGGGTGGGCGTCGCCGGCCGGGGAGGCGGTGCCGAGGTTGCCGCCGACGCCGCCGCGGTTGCGGATCTGCGGGGAGGCCACGGTGTGCGAGGCGAGGGCGAGGCCCGGCAGCTCGGCGCGCAGGCGCTCCATGATCCGGGTGTACGGCACGGAGGCGCCGAGCCGGACGCTCTCCTCGCCGACCTCCCATTCGTAGAGATCACCGATGCGGGTGAGGTCGAGGAGGTACTCGGGCCGACGGTGGTCGAAGTTGATCTCGACCATCACATCGGTGCCACCCGCGATCGGCACTGCGGTGGGGTGCTCGGCCTTCGCGGCGAGCGCCTCCTCCCAGCTGGCGGGGCGAAGGAAGTCCATGACCGGCTCTTTTCTCCGTCTCGTTGAGTCTCGTGAGTCGTGCGGATTGAGCCAATCCGTGTGCGGCGGGCCCGGCTCGTTCATGTCCTGTTCACGCGGGACGAGGTCAGTACACCGCCCCGTACTCCAGCGGGGTCAGTCACCGAAACCATGAAGGAGTTGGCTGGCCAGCACGGGCATCTTGTAGATTCGTATGAACAGAGGTCCTCGGTAACCTCTTGGTTTTCCTGCGGAAACACAGGAAACGCTCAGGTGCCACGCGGTAACGGCCCGTCACCGCGTGCGCCCGGCACCCCGGCCCGGACCCCCCGAGATTCATCATAGATTTCGAGACACAGAACGGCGGCGACGAGATGCGGCTGCGCGCACTGCTGGACACCGATGCGCTGGGCCTGCGGCTGCTCGGCGGCGAGGACGAGCTGGACCGCACCGTGCGCGGGGTCATGACCACGGACCTGCGCGACCCCAGCCGCTACCTCTCGGGCGGTGAGCTGGTGCTGACGGGCCTGGCCTGGCGCCGGGACGCGGCGGACTCCGAGGCGTTCGTACGACTGCTCGTGCAGGCCGGGGTGGTGGCGCTGGCGGCCGGGGAGGCGGAACTCGGCGACGTCCCCGACGATCTGGTGGTGGCCTGCGCCCGGCACCGGCTGCCGCTCTTCGCGGTCCACGAGTCGGTGGCCTTCGCGACGATCACCGAGCATGTGGTGCGGCAGGTCAGCGGCGAGCGGGCCGGGGACCTCGCGGCCGTCGTCGACCGGCACCGCAGGATGATGACCTCGGGCCCGGCGGGCGGCGGCCCGGACGTGGTCCTGGACCTGCTCGGCTCCGACCTCGACCTGCGCGCCTGGGTGCTCTCCCCGACCGGCCGGCTGATCGCGGGCTCCAAGGTGTCGGGGCCCGCGCTGCCCGCCGAGGCCTGCGCCGAGCTGGCCGCCGAGCACCTGGCGGCCACCCGCACCGGCCGCCGCGGCCCCCATCGCGTGCTGCTGGGCGCCACCACGTACTCGCTCTTCCCGATCGGCTGGGGGCACCTCCCGGCGGCGACCGCGGGGGGCGGCTCCCCACGGGGCGGCCGGGACGTGCGCGAGTCGGTGCTGTCGGACTGGCTGCTCGCGGTCGAGGCGGACGCGGGCGACTGGCCCGCGGAGCGGCTCGACCTGCTCCAGGGCGTCACCCAGCTGATCTCCGTCGAGCGCGACCGCCGGGACGCGGCACGCACGGTACGGCGCCGGCTCGCCCAGGAGGTCCTCGAACTGGTGCAGACGGGCGCGGCGCCCGCGGAGATCGCCGCGCGGCTGCGGGTGGCGGCCCCGGTCCTGGTGCCCGGCCTCGGCGCGGCCCCGCACTGGCAGGTGGTGGTCGCCCGCGTCGAATGGGACGGCGCGGAGGTCGAGGGCGGTCCGGTCGCGCAGTCCCTGCTGGAGGAGATCCTGGTCGACCCGCTGGCGACCGGGCCCGAGCCGTCCGACCGCATAGCGGTGGCCCACACCGGCGACGAGGCGATCGCCCTGGTCCCGCTGCCCGCCGTCACCACCGAGCACGACGGCGCCGGGTCCGGTGTCCACGCCGACGCCCTGCTGGCGGCCGTACGGGGGCCGCTGACGGCGGGCCTCGACGGCGACGGCCGGGTCACCCTCGGCGTCAGCGCGGCCGTGCACTCGGCCGAGGGGCTGCGCGGCGCCCTGGAGGAGGCCCGGCACGCCCGCCGGGTGGCCGCGGCCCGTCCGGGCCGGGTCTGCGCGGCCGGCCACCAGGAACTGGCCTCGCACGTCCTGCTGCTGCCCTTCGTCCCCGACGACGTCCGACGGGCCTTCACCGCCCGCCTGCTGGACCCCCTGCGGGACTACGACCGCAGGCACCGCGCCGAACTGATTCCGACCCTGGAGGCGTTCCTCGACTGCGACGGTTCCTGGACCCGTTGCGCCGCCCGTCTCCACCTGCACGTCAACACGTTGCGCTATCGCGTGGGGAGGATCGAGCAGTTGACGGGCCGGGACCTCGCGCGGCTGGAGGACAAGCTCGACTTCTTCCTGGCGTTGCGGATGAGCTGAGGTCACGCGGGCGTGCGACGGGCTCCTGCCAAGTGCCGTCGCCGTCCCACGACTTTGTGAAATTATTCACCCACCCTCTTGGCCCCGCGCGGCGATCGGTGCTGGAATGCGGCCACCACTTCACTGCTCGACGGCGCGCTAGGGGAGGGCAACGTGGCGTACTCCGCCATGTCTGGCAACGGGACGACCGCCGGTGACGATCCGCTCCAGACCGCGGTGTGGCGGCTGCGCTCGCGGGCCTGCTGGGCCGACGCGGCGGCCCTGCTGCCGTCGGACACCCCGGCGTACTCCCTGCAACGGGCCGGGCTGATGGTCGAGCGGTGCCTGTACACCGAGCGGGGCTGGGAAGCGGCGGAGGACGCGCTGCGCACGGCGGAGGCACAGGCCCGTACCGACGAGGAGCGGGGCGCCGCCGCCTGTGAACGCGGCCACCTCGCCTACGCGGCCACCCTGCACGGGGTCCGCGACCGGGCCGACGAGGCGCGGGCCGCGCTCGGCAGGGCGGCGGCGCTGATCCCGCCGGGGGCGCCGGGACGCGCCCTGCTGGACTTCCGCCGGGGGCTGCTGGCGGAGAACCTGACCCTGTCCCCGCAGGCGGCCCGTGCCGCCTACCGCAGGGCGCACGCGGCCGCCACCGCGCACGCAGACCCGCTGCTGCTCTCCTTCACCTGGCGGCACCTCGCCGGCCTCGCCCTGCGCGACGGCGAGTTGACCGAGGCCCGGCACGGCTTCGCCGAGTCCCTGCGCATCAGGGAGGAGTTGGGCTACCTGGTCGGCACGGCCCCCGCGCTGGCGTCCCTGGCCGAAACGGAGTCCGAGCCGGAGGCGTCACGGCTGCGCGAGGAGGCGGGCCGACTCTTCCGCCTGCTGGGCGGCGTCCCGACCTGGCTGGCACAACAGTTGACCCCACCGGCCCCCGGCGCGGCAACGGCGTGACAGCTGAGGCAAGGACCGCTCACCGGCGCCGACAGGGTGCCGCTGCGCCCACCCGTGCCGCCCCAGGCGGCACGCATGCCCACAGCCGAGACGAGCCCCTCAGGGGCGCGGGAAACCGCGCAACCAGCCACCCCCCACCCCCACCCGACACACCAGCCGAGCAACCCCCTCAGGGGCGCGGGAAACCGCGCAACCAGCCACCGCCCACCCCCACCCGACACACCAGCCGAGCAACCCCCTCAGGGGCGCGGGGAACTGCGCGACGAGCCACGACGCACCCGCACCCGGACGTCACCCGCACCCCCACGGCGAGACTCCGCAACCGCCCCCGCCAACTCACCACGCGTCGGCGAAATGCCCCGCCACCAGCGCCCGCACCGCTTCCAGATCCCTCGCGACCAGCGCCTCCAGCAACGCCGAGTGCTCCGCCGCGTCCGACATCATCTCGGCCCGCGCCCCGCGCAGCGGCACCGCCCGCCGCCGCAGGTCCTCCGCGATCTGCACGAGCTGCTCGTTGCCCGCGAGCCCCAGCACCGCCCGGTGGAACGCCCGGTCGGCCTCCGCGTACGTCGCCCTGCACCCCGTCGCCGCCGCCCGCACCGACTCCTCGGCCAACGGCCGCAACGCGGCCCACCGTTCGGCCGGCACACTGCGCGCCAGCCGCATCATCACCGGCACCTCGATCAGCGCCCGCACCTCGGCCAGTTCGGCCAGTTCCCGCGCGCCCCGCTCCACGACCCGGAAGCCCCGGTTGGGCACGACCTCGACCGCGCCCTCCAGGGCCAGTTGCTGCATCGCCTCGCGCACGGGCGTCGCGGACACCCCGAACCGCTCCCCCAGCACCGGCGCCGAGTACACCTCGCCGGGCAGCAGCTCCCCGCCCATCAGCGCGGTGCGCAGCGCGTCGAGGATCTGCCCGCGCACGGACGCCCGCTGCACGGCGGGCCGGGGCTGCGGGACGGGCCGTTCGCCGTGCGTGTGCTCACCGCGCACGGCCGACGTACCGGCGGGGTGTCCACCCGCCTCCCGCACCACCGCCTCCAGCCGCGTCTCCCCGGACCGCGACTGCGCGGGCACCCGGGCCGTCTCGGCGGGAGCCGCGTGCGCGCGCTGGTCCACGGGCCCTCCTCGGGTCGTCGGCACTCGGGTCATTAACGGCGGGTTGTTACTTGTCCGTCAAGCACCTTAGGCGCACAAGGCGCTGGTTCAAACTCACGAACGAACGAGTAAGGTAAGCCTTACTTATCCGGCAGTCGGCCTGCGGCCGCATCCGATCGGTGGTCACCCATGCCCTCCCCCGTCTCCGCCGCCTACGCCCGCCTCGCCGAGGTCTGCCCCGGCCTGGCGGTCACGGAGCTGGCACCCGGGGACGCGGCACCCAGGGGCGGCGGCTGGGTCGGCGCGGCCGAGCTCGCGGCGGGCGGCCCCGCCCTGGACACCTTCCTCGCCTGGGACGCGGACCAGATCCTGCGGGATCACGGACGGCCCGGCCGCCCCGACGTGGTCGCGGGTTTCGGCCTGCACCGCTACGGCTGGGCCGCCTGCCTGCTGATCACCCTCCCCTGGTTCCTGGACCGCCGGGTCCCCCGCCTCCCCGTCACCGAGGTGTCGTACGACCGCACGGCGGGCCGGATGGCCGTGCAGGTCGCCTCCTTCGCCTGCCTCCCGCAGGACCCGGCCGCGGCGCTGCCCGGCGCGGTCGTCGTCGGCGGCGAGGAGGCGCTGCGGGCCGAGGTCAGGGCGGCGCTGGCCGAGCACCTGGAACCGGTGCTCGGCGGCTTCGGCCCCCGGATGCGGCGGCGCGGTCGCGCCCTGTGGGGCATGGCGACCGACGAGATCGTGGAGGGGCTCTGGTACGTCGCCGGCCTGCTCGGCGAGGAGGAGCGGGCCGTCCGGGAGCTGGCGGCGCTGCTCCCCGGGACCACCGGGCCGTACGCCGGCTCCGCGGCCTTCCGGGTGCTGACCGGGCCGGCCGGCGAGCCACTGCCGACCCGGGACCGGGTGAGCTGCTGCATGTACTACACCCTGCGCCCCGAGGACACCTGCGTCACCTGCCCGCGGACCCGCGACGACGAACGGATCGCCAAACTCACGTCGGCCGCGGCGGCCTGATGCGCCCTCAGGGGCGCCCAGGGTGCGAAGCACCGCCCCGCATCCACTAAGATCGCGGGGAACGGGAGCACCGCTGCGTCGACAGGGAATTCACAACTTCCCCACTTGCCGCAGGAACTTTCCGAGGAACCACCCGTATGGGTAGTCTTACTCGAACTCAACTCCCGCCCCTCACGCGGCAGTTCGAGCAGAATGCTGCCCTGGAGCATCCCCTTGCACTTCCTTGGCGGCCTCTTGCCCCGAAACCCCTTGAGGGCCGCTGGGATTGGGCCACTATGGCGGGCGTTACGCCCTATCCCAATGCAAGGGACCCCTAGATGAGACTGACCGACATATCGCTGAACTGGCTGCTTCCCGGCGCCGTACTGCTCCTGGGCATGCTGGTCGCGGTGGCGGTGCTGACGCGCTCCAAGCGGTCCGGCGGGGAGCACGCGAAGGACGACTCGTGGGAGCGCAGCGAGGAGCGGCGCCGGCGCAAGGAGGCCATCTACGCCACCGCCGCCTACGTCCTCCTGTTCTGCTGCGCGGCGGTGTCCGCCGCCCTCTCCTTCCACGGGCTGGTCGGCTTCGGCCAGCAGAACCTCAACCTCTCCGGCGGCTGGGAGTACCTGGTGCCGTTCGGTCTGGACGGCGCCGCGATGTTCTGCTCCGTCCTCGCGGTGCGCGAGGCGAGCCACGGTGACGCCGCGCTCGGCTCCCGGATCCTCGTGTGGACGTTCGCGGGCGCATCCGCCTGGTTCAACTGGGTGCACGCGCCTAGGGGCGGGGGCCACGACGGCGCTCCGCAGTTCTTCGCCGGCATGTCGCTGTCCGCGGCCGTCCTCTTCGACCGCGCCCTGAAGCAGACCCGCAAGGCCGCCCTGCGCGAGCAGGGCCTGGTGCCGCGTCCGCTGCCGCAGATCCGCATCGTGCGCTGGCTGCGTGCCCCCCGTGAGACCTACAAGGCGTGGTCGCTGATGCTCCTGGAGGGCGTGCGCAGCCTGGACGAGGCGGTCGAGGAGGTGCGCGACGACAAGCGGCAGAAGGAGGAGAACCGCATGCGCCGCCGCGAGCAGGACCGTCTGGAGCGGGCCCAGCTCAAGGCCATAAGCCGCGGCCACCGGGGCTTCGTCGGACGGGCCGGCCGGCAGGACGAGGTGCACCAGGTCGAGCGGGCGCCCGCCCAGGCCTCCGCGGAGCCTGCCATAGCGGCGCCGGAACAGCTGCCCGTGCGCTCTCGGCCGTCCCTTCAGCCCGCCCGCAAAGGGTCTGAGATCACCGTCGACCTGACCGCGGAGGACGACACAATGGCCCTGCCGCGCCTTGACTCCCTGGAGCGCAAGCTCAAGGACCTGGAGCAGCAGTTCGGCTGATCGCCCGCTGCCGCGAAGACACCTCGGGACGGGGGCGTGACCTCGAAGGTCACGCCCCCGTCCCGTCTGTCGTGGGGCTGCTAGGCGGCCTCGGCGTCCAGTTCGAACCACACCGACTTGCCGACCTCGTGCGCCTGCACTCCCCACGCGTCCGCGAGGGAGTCCACCAGCACCATGCCCCGGCCGTGGGTGCCGTCCCCGGTCTCCGGGGCGCACACCCGGGGCCTGCGGGCCACGAAGTCGCGGACCTCCACCCGCAGCTGGCCCGGCTCCACGACGGCCGTCAGGACCGCCTCGCGGTCGGTGTGGACGAGCGCGTTGGTGACCAGTTCGCTGGTGAGCAGTTCCGCGATCTCGGAGCGGCCGGGCCGCCCCCAGTGCCGCAGCAGTTCCCGCAGTTCCCTGCGCGCCTCGGGCACCGCCCGCAGGTCCGACCGTCCCAGCCGCCGTCTGAGCTGCGGCGGGTGTCCCCGTTCCGTCGTGTCGGTCTCTTCCCCCGCCGTCTGCGCCGAGGAGGCCCCGATGGCCACGGGACCGCCCCCTCGTGCCTGACTGTTCATGACCCCCGCCCGCACGCTGTATCCGGTTCCCCTCCTGATCGAACAGGTTCACGGGGATCCATGCCCGCTCGGGCACGCGCCAGTCATGTCACGTCGATGACGACCGGGTGTTCGGCCATGTCCCGGATCGGCCCCGGCACGTACGCCGCCGCCAGGACCGTCCCGTACGCGCCACCGGTGCCGTGGACCCGGCGTGAATCAGCCCCTCGCACAACCCCCCGAGCTGATTCACGCGGTCCGCGGCACCGGCGAACCTGGCCGAAACCTGACCTTCCGCCTACTTGTTCCCGAGGCCCTTGGTGCCGATGTTGACGATCTTGTGGGTGTCACGGGTCATGTCGACGACCAGCTTCGTGGTGGTGTTGCGGCTCCAGGTGAGCGTGATGACGGCCTCCGTGTACTTCCTGGTGCCGTTGTCCGTGACCTTCCACTTGAGCGGGGTGTTCTGGGCGCGCAGCACCCCGTCCGCGTGCTCGCGCTCCTCCCAGGCCCGCAGCTTCTTCAGGTAGGCCGGGGCGATGTAGTAGGCGCGCAGCGCGGTGGGGAGCTTGCCGCTGCCGTCCAGGTCGCTCTCGGCGTCGATGTAGGCGCCGTAGAAGTCGGAGATGCGGGTGATGTTGTCGGACGGGTTGCCGCTCACGCTGCGCGGAGCGCCGGCCGAGGCCTGCGCGGTCGCGCCGAGGCCGAGGGCCACGGCGAGGACGCCGGCGGTGAGGACGGCGCGGGTCTTGCTGCTCATGTCTGTTCCCCGTTTCCTTGGTCTGGGGCCGTCCTCTCCTCCCCCGAGCGAGAGGACGGCCCCGGTTGGTGTGGTGGTCGTGCCGGGTGGTCGTACGTGGTGGCCGTGGGTCAGTGGAGCTTGTTCACGGCCGTGGCGGTGGTCTTCTTGAACGCCTTCACCGGCGCGTCCACGAAGCCGCCGAGCTGTCCCCAGTCCACGACGGTGACGGTGCGCCCCTCCCGGCCGAGGGAGATCAGCCGGATGTCGCTGGTGCCCCAGGCGGTGATGGTGCGCAGGGCGTAGACATGGGCGCCGTCCCCGACCGGCAGGGTGCCGTGGTCCTGGAACGTGGCCCGCATCTGCGGGTCCGCCATCTCGATCCGGTCCGCGCAGGACACGATGTCCTCGTCGAGCTTCGCGAACCGGCCCTTCGCGAGGCGGACGCTGGGCAGGACCGCGGTGACCTGACGGGCACTCGTGTCGAGGTCGGTCCGGAACTTCCGGTACCAGGAGTCCTGGCCGCCGCCGAGCCCGACACCGATGCAGATGTCCTCCTTGACCTCCTCCGGAATGCCGGCGGTGACCTTGCCGGCCGTCCAGGACGTGCCGGCCCGCGGCGGCAGGTCGGCCGCCTTGAGGAAGCCGGGCGCCTTGGGTGCGGCCGCCGCGGGAGCGGCGAGCGCGGTGCCGGCGACGAGTGCGGCGCCGGCGAGTGCGGTGAGCGCGCCTGCTCGGGTGCGCTTGGGCATGGGTGATCCCCCGTGGGTCGGTGCATGGGTGTGGGCTGTCGCCGACGCGGCCGACTGGTCGGTCCGGCCCCGCTCGGTGCGACACCAAGAGCATCGGGCGTCACCGGCGGCGACCGCAACGGCGGGCGCCCGTTTCCCCGCCCTGGAACCATCCCAGCCCTGTTGACGTGCAGGTATATGAGTGCCTGGGACGGCGACGAGCGGGGGACGGTGCGCGTGGGCGACGATGTGGACGACGTCGAGGAGTTCGCGGCGCTGCTGCGGCAGTTGAAGGACCGTACGGACCGGAGCTACGGCTCGCTGGCCCGTCGGCTGAACATGAACACCTCCACCCTGCACCGCTACTGCGCGGGCGAGGCGGTGCCGCTGGACTTCGCCCCGGTCGAGCGGTTGGCGGCATTCTGCGGAGCGACCCCCCGGGAACGCCTCGACCTCCACGAACGCTGGCTGCGAGCGGTGGCGGCCCGCCGACGCCCGCGCGGCACGGACGACGAACAGCCACCCCCGGCACCCACGCGGGAAGCACACCCGGAGACCGACCTCGCGGCGGAGGCCGCAGCGGCGCTCTCGGCGGAGGCCGCAGCGGCGCGCTCGGCGGAGGGCGCAGCGGCGCGCTCGGCGGGAGGCGGGCCGGGGCCCTCGGGCACGGCCACCGACGCCGCCCCGAACTCCGACTCGAACGCCGGAGTGGTGGCTCCGGTGGTGGCCGGCGGCTCGCGGCGCTGGTACCGGCGGCGGCGCACCGTGGTCGCCGCCGCCGTGGCCACCGTCCTGTTGTCGACGTGGGGCACCCTGGCCGCGCTCCCGGAGGACCGGCCGCCCGCCGACGCCGGCGCCGGACACCCCGGCTCCGCCACGCCCACGCCCCCTGCCGGACACACCGGGCGCCCCACGACCACCGCGTCCACCGGTCCGTCCCCCGACCGCACCACCTCCGCCGCCCCTTCGCCGTCCCGCACAGCGGGCGGCGCGCGGCCCTCCGCGTCCCCCTCGGGCGGGACCACCCCCTCCGCGCCGAGCGGCGCGACCGGCGTCCCGCTCACCTGGACCGCGAACTCCCAGCTGTGGGAGCTGGGCTGCCTCCACCACTACGTCATCGACAAACAGCCTGCGCAGGTCCCGCCGCCGCCCGCCCCGCAGGACGCGGGCACCTGGGCGGCCACCCAGAACGCGGTGCACGGCGGCGACACCATCGTGGAGGTCTCGGTGCAGGGCCGCTCGTCGACCGCCGTGGTCCTGGAGGACCTGCGGGTACGGGTCGTCGGCCGGACGACGCCCGCCCCGGGCATCGCCTACTCCATGGCCGACGGCTGCGGCGGCGGACTCACCCCGCGCTACTTCGACGTGGACCTGGACAAGGACCGGCCGATCGCCCGCCCCGTGGCCGGGGAGGGCCCGGACGGGAAGACCGTCTCCACCATGCACCTGCCCTACCGGGTCTCCGCCACCGACCCGGAGGTGCTGCGGGTGCAGGCGAGCACCGTCGGCTGCGACTGCCGCTGGTATCTCGAACTCGACTGGTCCTCACAGGGCCGCTCCGGCACGGTGCGGATCGACGACCACGGGCAGCCGTTCCGCACCAGCTCCATCAAGGGCCTGCCGCACTACTGGTACGGGTTCGTGGACGGGGTCCGCCAGTGGGTGCCGACCGACGACTGAGTCACGGGATCACGGCCGCGGCACGTTGCGGAGGTTGGAGCGGGCCATCTGGACCATCCGGCCCACGCCCCCGTCCAGGACCATCTTGGACGCGGAGAGCGCGAAGCCGGTGACCATGTCGGCCTTGATCTTCGGCGGGATGGAGAGCGCGTTGGGGTCGGTGACGACGTCGACCAGGGCCGGGCCCTTGTGCCGGAAGGCGTCCTTGAGCGCACCCGCCAGCTGCTTGGGCTTCTCCACCCGCACCCCGTAGGCGCCGCAGGCCTGGGCGACGGCGGCGAAGTCGGGGTTGATGTTGTGGGTGCCGTGCGCGGGCAGGCCCGCGACCAGCATCTCCAACTCGACCATGCCCAAGGAGGAGTTGTTGAAAAGGACGACCTTGACCGGCAGGTCGTACTGGACCAGGGTCAGGAAGTCGCCCATCAGCATGCTGAACCCGCCGTCCCCGGACATCGACACCACCTGCCGTCGCCGGTCGGTGAACTGGGCGCCGATCGCCATCGGCAGCGCGTTGGCCATCGAGCCGTGCGAGAAGGAACCGATCACGCGGCGGCGGCCGTTGGGCGAGATGTAGCGGGCGGCCCAGACGTTGCACATCCCGGTGTCCACGGTGAACACCGCGTCGTCGTCGGCGAGTTCGTCGAGGACCGAGGCCACGTACTCCGGGTGGATCGGGACGTGCTTCTCGACCTTCCTTGTGTACGCCTTCACCACGCCCTCCAGCGCGTCGGCGTGCTTCTTCAGCATCCGGTCGAGGAACCGCCGGTTCTCCTTGGCCCGTACCCGCGGCACGAGACACCGCAGGGTCTCCCGTACGTCGCCCCACACCGCCAGGTCGAGGCGGGAGCGCCGGCCCAGCACCTCGGGGCGCACGTCGACCTGGACGATGCGCACGTCGTCGGGGAGGAAGGCGTTGTAGGGGAAGTCGGTGCCGAGCAGGATCAGCAGGTCGCACTCGTGGGTGGCCTCGTAGGCGGCGCCGTAGCCGAGCAGCCCGCTCATGCCGACGTCGTACGGGTTGTCGTACTGGATGTGCTCCTTGCCGCGCAGGGCGTGGCCCACCGGGGACTTGAGCTTCTCCGCGAGTTCCATGACCTCCGCGTGCGCGCCCGCCGTGCCGCTGCCGCAGAACACGGTGACCTTGTCCGCCGCGTCGATCATCCGGACCAGCTCGTCCAGTTCGTCGTCACCTGGGCGGACGGTCGGACGGGAGGTGACGAGGGCGGCGGAGGCGGACCGCTCCGGGGCGGGCTCGTCGGCGATGTCCCCGGGCAGGCTCACCACGCTCACCCCGCTGCGGCCGACCGCGTGCTGGATGGCGGTCTGGAGCAGCCGGGGCATCTGCTTCGGGCTGGAGATGAGCTCGCTGTAGTGGCTGCACTCCTGGAAGAGCCGGTCGGGGTGGGTCTCCTGGAAGTAGCCGAGGCCGATCTCGCTGGACGGGATGTGGGAGGCGAGGGCGAGCACCGGGGCCATCGAGCGGTGCGCGTCGTACAGGCCGTTGATGAGGTGCAGGTTGCCGGGGCCGCAGGAGCCGGCGCAGGCCGCGAGGGTGCCGGTGATCTGGGCCTCGGCGCCGGCCGCGAAGGCGGCGGTCTCCTCGTGGCGGACGTGGATCCAGTCGATGGCGGAGTTGCGCCGCACGGCGTCGACGACCGGGTTGAGGCTGTCGCCGACGACGCCGTAGAGGCGGCGCACCCCGGCGCGGACGAGGATGTCGACGAACTGTTCGGCGACGTTCTGCTTGGCCATGGCGGTCGGGCACCCTTCGGCTCCGCGGATCTCCGGTACTCCCCGGCGATTGCCCTTCCATGTATCCACAGCGGCCGCGGTCACGCCTCCCAGACGGCCGCCGCCGTACGGTCGTCGGCATAGCCCTTGACCCGCACCTGGGCGTCCGCGAGGAACGCGGCGAGACCCGGCGGGGTGCGGCCGGACCAGCGTCGGGCCAGGTAGGCGCAGAAGGCCGGCTCCCCGCGCAACGGCTCCGCGAGGCCGCCGGTGCACATCACGAGGGCGTCACCCGGGCGGGCTACCGAGGCCCGGAAGAGAAACGGGTCACGGGGCGGCTCGGGGGCCGGTTCGTAGGGGCTCGGCGGGGTGGGGATGCCGAGGTCCATGGTGAGCCGGTCGCCCGAGGGGGTCTCGGAGGGCGGCGAGCCGAAGCCGAGCACGGGTTCGCCGGAGGCGTCGGTGTCGGTCCGCGGTTCGATGTCCTGCCACTCGCCGTCCCGGAGCCGGAACAGCCCGCCCTCGCCTACGCCGAAGAAGACGCGGGTACGGCACTGGGGGTGGCCGGGGAGGAGCAGGCACCGCAGGCTGGCCGTGTACTCCTCGGGGGCGACGCCCTGTTCGGCCGCGCTGGCGCGGAGTTTGCCGAGGCTGCGGTCGGTGAGCCGGTGCAGCCCGGACTTGAGGTCGCCGCGGCGGGCGGCCTGGATGTCCTCGGTGAGCCGCTGGTGGCTGCGGCCCACCGCTCGGGCGATCAGCTCGCACACCTCGGCGGCGGCCCGGTGCGCGCCGGGGGTGGCCCGGGCGCCGGTGGCCATCGCGACGAGGATCAGGGCCTGGTCGCCGGACCCGAACCGGGCGGTGAGCAGCGCGTCGCGGCGCGGCTCGCCCCGGTACCGGGCGGAGTCGCCGCGCTGGGAGACGGCCCGCAGGGTGCAGGCGCCGTACCGGGCACCGTCCAGCACGGTGTCGGCCACCAGATCGCCGAGCCCGTCCGGATCGGCGACGGGCATCGCGGTGGGCTCCGCGTCATAGGTGGGCGGCCCGGAACCGACGTACTCGACGGAGGAGGCAGGGGCGGAGGCGGCGAGGGGTGACGACGGAGCCGAGCCCGGAGCCGAGGAGGGCGGCTCTGCCGGAACTGCGGGCGGCGAAGCCGGTGTCGCGGGCCACGAATCGTCCGGGGTGACCGGTGACGGCACCGGGGCAGCCTCGGCGTAAGGCGCCGAGTAGGGCGGCTCCGGGGGGCGGACGGGCGGCTGAGCGCGGGTCGGGGGCGGTGGGTCGGCCGGGACGGTTCCTGGTGGGACCGGGGTGGAGGGCGGGGTGTCGTCGTCCGCGTCCAGCGGATCCTGGTCCTCCTCGTCCCACGGCCAGGGTGCCGGAGCGGCCGGCAGGCCCCCGTCGGCGCCGCGCCCGTCAGGGGCGGCCGCAGGCCGGTCGGGCGCAGGCCGGTCGGGCGCAGGCCGGTCGGGCGCAGGCCGGTCGGGCGCAGGCCGGTCGGGCGCAGGCCGGTCGGGCGCAGGCCGGTCGGGCGCAG